>NZ_JAFEJG010000005.1 GCF_016888335.1 Janibacter endophyticus | reverse complement strand
CACGTGGTTGTGTGACTGCTGGTGGCAAGCGCTTGGCGTGCGGGAGCCGCGACGCTTCGTCTGCGGGATGCTCTTTCAGCGCTCGGCTGCGGCCCAGAACGTGTCGAGGAGTGTGTCGAGCGGGATTGCCTCCTGCATCGGCAGGGAGTGGGTGGCGTGTTTCCAGACCTGAATTTGGCCGTCGGGAAGCAGTTCTTGGGCGCGGTCGAGGGCGCTCTCACCGCCGAAGAGGGAGTCGGCGCCCGCCACGGCCACGTACGTCGGCATGGTGAGTCGACGTATCTCTGCGTCGGAGAGCGTGGAGGGAGTGGGGAGCTGCGCGGAGAAGTGCTTGCTGCCCGCCTCGATCATCAGCGCGACCGGGTCATCCCCGCCGTCCTCGCCGCCACCGATCTGGGCGAGCGCGTGTTTGCGGATGCCGTCAGGCATACCCGGGAGTGTGGCGACGGTGGCCCACCAGAGCATCTTGACCGGTGGGTACCCGAACGTGAAGACGGGCTCCATCAAGGTGAGTGAATGCACCCGTTCGGGATGCGCCCTGGCGTACGCCGCAGCGGTGGCGCCGCCGAAGGAGTGCCCGACAAGGTGAACGCCGTCGGGGGCCACTTCTGCCAGGACCTGGTCGATCCAGACAGCCTGGTCCTCGAAGGACCTGAACGGGGTGGACTGGACGGACAGGCCGGCGTCCCCTAGCGCGTCGAAGGCGAGGACCCGTCGCTCCTTGGCGAAGCCGGCCAGGTTCGCCTCCCACATCGGTACCCCAGACGACCGGCCAGGAACCAAGGCCACGGGCACCGTATCGGCGGTCTCCGGACTACTCCACTCGTATACCCGGACCACCCCGAAGTCGGTGCGGACATCATGCGTGGCCGACGGTGCCGGGAGTTTGGCCATCGCATCGCTGTAATGCTTGACGTACTCGGTGCGACCCTCCTCGGAGCGGAAGAAGCCGACCTCTGGTTCGCCGGCAAAGGTGCGGTAGATACTCCACGCACCGGCCACGGTCAGCAGGATCACCAGGCACTTGCCCAGCCGACGGGTCCAGCGGCGAGCCCGGCGGGGGCGCTGATCCGGTGTGGGCGCAACGACCATTTGTTGCGGTATGTCCATACTGCATAGTTTCACGGTACGGATATATTGTAAAGCTGTGCCGAAGCGAGTGGACCACGAACAGCGTCGAGCGGAGATCATCGTCGGTCTGTGGGCGGTGATCAACGGGCGGGGGATCGAAGGGGTGACCTATCAGGCGGTTGCACAGGCGACCGGGATCTCGGTGGGCCGGATCCAGCACTACTTCGCCTCCAAGGACGACCTCATCCTGGCCGGATGCCGCGCCGTCGTTGAGCGCGCCTCGGACCGGTACGCCAACCGCGCCGCCTCGCTCGAGCCTCACGAAGCGCTCCGGGATCTGCTCGCCGAACCCATCCCACACACGACATCGTTCCGCCTCGGTGTCGCCGTCTGGTACGCGTACCTGGTCCGCGGTGGCATCGATCCCGCGATCGGGGCGATCATCGCCGAGTTCGCACAGGGGACGATCAAGGAGGCCCAGACGCTGCTATCCGCTATGGGTACGCCACGCGATCAAGTGCCCCGTGAGGCGCTGCGACTAGTCAGCCTGAGCAACGGACTGACACAACGGGTGCTGATTGGGGCAGCATCGGCGCAGGAAGCGTTAGAGGTGCTAGCGGCGGAGATCCCTGTCGTGCGTAACGCCCCTACGTCCCCGACCTTGAGCCCCTCTCCCAGTCGCCCGAAGTCGCGATAGCGCACATCGGCATCGCCATGAGGCAAGCTGACGCTGCGCCACGCAGCGGCCGATCGCACAACTGGCAACGTGTCGACATTGTCGGCAACCCACGTCACCGCGAGGGGACTGATCGGAACGTCGAAGGCGGCCGTGCAGAAGACCTCGGACACCTGTGCAGGCGACTGCTGTCGAGATGCAGCGAAGACTGCACACGACACGCGGCCTAGATTGCACAGGACCCTCCTTGCGGATGGCGTCGTGCAAAGTACCGCGGCGGAGCTGCTCGACCATCGCGGGGCCATGGCCGCTGGTCATGCCCCGCAAGGGGATCCGCCTACGGGATGCGCGCTAGGTGTGTAACCCAGAGGCCAGGCACCACTTCGGTGTCGTTCAACTGCTGGAATCCCAGCCCCCGATACAGCGTGCGTGCGGGCAGATTGGCCCGTCCGGTCGACACGGTCGTGCGGCGATGCCCTGCCCGAAATAGCACCGCCTGGACGAGCTTCCGTCCAGCACCGCGGCGGTGAACCGCCGGATCGACAACCAGCCGGTCGATGTCGACGCCGTCGGCGTCCTCGGCCCGCGCCACCGCTCCGATCAAACGACGGCCATCGTCGAAGGCACCGAGCCAACTCAGGCGCGCCGCACGAAGCTCCTCGACCTCTTCATGCAGCGCCGGGATGCGGTCATCTCCAATCAGAGACGCCTCCACCCGGTAGGCGGCGCGCTGAATGGCGAGGAGCCTCCCCGTCGCCGGTAGCCCCGCTCCGTCCGAACATTCGCATAGCCTGATCACCCAGCGCAGATCACTTCGGGGGCAACAGGCGTGTCCAGCAGCAGCACCAGCACCAGCAAGTTTCACAAAAGCCGGAAATCGGCGGCCGTGCTGAAGCACGCCATCATCAACCAGTACGCGACGCCCTTCGCCAGTAAGACTGGCAGCAGGTCGCTGGACCACCGGGTCACCTTCATCGACGGGTATGCCGGAGCTGGACGGTACGACGACGGCGCTGAGGGCTCGGGCGCCATGTTGCTCCGGAAGGCTCACGAGCTGGCGGCGATGAGCTCCCCCCGTCAGGTCGAGCTCCACTTTGTCGAGCAGGACCCTGTCACAGTCGCCAAGTTGCGCAAGGTTGTCGCAGCCGACGGCAACGGCCTCACGGTCACGGTGGATGACGGGGACATCTCCGTTCACCTGCCGAAGCTCCTCAGGGCCGCGGATGGCATCCCCCTGTTCGCCTACCTAGACCCATGCGGCCTGATCATCCCCATGGACGAGGTCGTGAGCATCTTCAACCGCCCTGGCGGCACGGCGCCGACCGAGGTCCTGATCAACCTGACCGCGCACCTGCGCCGGTTCGCGGGCATGCTGACAAGTGACAACCCCATCGAGGCATCGCTGAAGCGCGTTGACGCCGTCTGCGGCGGTGACTGGTGGCGGGACACCTGGCTGGAGAAGTGCGCGAACAAGGACGCCTCGGAGGACGACAAGGTCGCCGCCGAAGAGGCGGTCGTGGAAGGCTACGCCGCCAAACTCCGGGACTGCCTAGGCGGTGGAGTGGGAACCTGGGTCATCGATGTCCGCCCACGCGCGGACCTCAAGCCGCTCTACTACCTCGTCTTCGCGACACGGCACATCGACGGGATGCTCACCTTCGGTGAGTCGGCGTCCCTGGGGCTCCAAGAGTGGCGGAAGTACCACGCCAAGCTGGCTGCCGAGAACACGTTGTTCGCGGAGAACGACGCGTGGGAGAAGCACTGGAAGGTCCAGGAGGAACTCCTCAAGAAGCAGTGGGTCGAGACGCTCGCGGAGCGGATCACCGACGAGCTCGCGAAGGGCGAGGCCTTCCGCATCATCGACAAGCCGGAAGAGATCCTCGGCCAAGACCTCGTGGGCGTCGTCCGCACGCTGCATGTGCGCGCAGCCTTGAAGAAAGTGCTGGACGATGGCAACACATCGACCGACCCGAAGGGCAAGAGCGACCTGCTCACCCTGAGGATTAAGCCTGCGTAGGCACCGGCATCTCGTCCCAGAGCTGACCGTCGAGTTCCCGCCCGTTGCTCTTGGGTGTGCGTCCACCCCATTGCTTGAAGAAGAACGCTACGCCCTGCTCGCGGCAGGAGTCGCGAAGCTCGCGCACCCAGGTCGGGTCAAGGGGACGGTGGTTGGCTCCGCTCTCCCCTCCGGCGATCAGCCAGTGCATCCCAGCGAGGTCGAGGCAGGCAAGCGAGCCGAGGAGCGGCTCGGCGGACACAAAGCGGGTCGCGGCGGGCACTCGGCGCAGGTCATCGATGCGCCAGAGCTGGTCGGTTGTCTCCACGCTGACGCCGAGCCACACGTTGCTTGGCCACGGCAGTTCGGCAGCCATACGCGCCGCACGACGAGGCCGTTTGGTGAGCAGTTGGTAGGTGTGTCGCGGCGTCTCCTCCATGACTTGAAAGACCTCGCGGATGAACGACGACGAAATTCGCGCGTGGAAGAGGTCGGACATGCTGTTGACGAAGATGACGCGAGGCGACGCCCACCGGCGTGGGATGTCCAACGCGGATGGGTGCTCGGTGATTGCGAAGCCGGGGCCGCTTGTGCGCGGGTCGCCGTCCTCCTGGTACTTCGGGTTACCCATCGCTTTGAGTCGCTTGGCCAAGGTGAGGGCGTAGCAGTTGTCGCATCCCGGGCTGATGCGATCGCAGCCGGTCGTCGGGTTCCACGTGGCTTCCGTCCACTCGATGCCGCTACCGTCCGCCATGACAACAAGGTATGCCACTCGCTACCGACAGCCCGCGAAGGCTCGGTGCTTCGCGCGCCGGTGAAGCTGACCCGCTCTCTGCCTCGCGGACGACGAAGCAGGTGGCTCTGCAGAGGTACATCATTCTGGGCGGTATGCAGCGGTCTCGCGTCGGTCAAACGAAGGTTGCCGCAGGCTAAGTCCGAGGGTCGGGAGCAGGTCGCAGCGCCTGCCGAAGTTCCCGGAGGCATTTCGTCGCCGTTTACCCCGTCCGGACCTTTCACCGGGACGGGGACGTCTTGCGACACGGTGGTGGCGTCTCAGGAAACTACAGGTTGATGAGACACGATCTAACGTCGCTGCCGAGGACCGAGCTCTCGCGGTTCTGCGGCTGCAGGCGTGTCTCGGAAAAGCGTCTCGACGAGAAACGTCTCAGACGACATCACCGGAAGGGTTTCTGAGGCAGGATGGGTGGGTGAGACTTCTGGGGTACACGAGGATCAGCACGGCCAGTCAGGACGCGCAGTTGCAGTTGGACGCGCTGACCACGGCCGGGGTCGAGGCTCGGGACGTTTTCTCGGACGTCACCTCGGGCAGCAAGAACGCAGCGCAACGTCCAGGGATGCGCCGACTCCTGGAGTACGCCACCCCTGGAGACACGGTCGTGGTCTGGCGAGTGGACCGGCTGGGACGCTCACTGATCGACGTGCTGAACACTGTGACCCTGCTGCGCGAGTCCGGCATCGGCATCCGCTCCATCCAAGACGGCATCGACCCAGCCACCACCAGTGGACGGCTGATGCTGAACATGCTCGCCACCTTGGCTGAATACGAGCGGGAGCTGATCACAGAACGGGTCAATGCCGGCATCGCCGCAGCCAAAGCCTCCGGCACCCAGTTCGGGCGACCCCGCGTGGAGCCAGCCGTGATCGCCGAGAAGCTCGCGATCGTCAACGATGCACGCGCCAAAGGACGCACCGCCACAGACGCGGCCCGACTCGTGGGCTGGTCCCGCGCCACGTTCTACCGCCACAACGCCACCGCCCAGTCACAGGACTCCTGACCGCGCCAGATACCCGCCAGGGCTGAATATCAACGAGCCATCGGCCTTTGACAGCCAGTAGCGCCGACAACCTTGGCTGGACGCGACATCATGCCGCACGGCCTCAGCGGCGGAGTGTGCCCAACCAGAATCTTCGCATCCTAGATAGAAATCGCGTTGCTCCAATTTAGAGCGCTTCTCGACAGCATCCTCAGAGGTCGCCGATGCCGCGTGAGCAGTGGCGGACCTTCTCCTACGACCATCAGGGCGAGGACCCGCGCATCGTCGAGTTCTTCTCGCTGCAGGACCTCAAGGGTTCTGTCTACTTCGGTGGAGAGTTCACCAAGCTCAAGCACATCGCCGACTTCGAGTGGGACCTGCTCGTCATCGACGAGGCCCACGAGGGTGTGGACACCACCAAGACCGACGTCGCCTTCAACCAGATCAAGCGCCCGCGCACTCTGCACCTGTCGGGGACGCCGTTCAAGGCGCTGGCCAAGGGCACGTTCTCCCAGGAGCAGATCTTCAACTGGACCTACGAGGACGAGCAGACCGCCAAGGAGTCCTGGCCGGACACCGGCGAGGAGAACCCCTACACGGCGCTGCCACAGCTGAACCTGCTGACCTACCAGCTCTCGAGGATGATCACCGATCGACTGGCCGAGGTGGAACGCGCCTCCTCCGCCACCACCGTGCACTACACGCTGACGACCAAGGGCCAATCCCTGGCGCCGGTGATCGAGTCCATAGCCCAATGGGCTGCTGCGTGGGAACCTACAGGATCGACCAGCTCGGCGCAGGGCCGCAGCGTCGCGGACTCGCGACGTCGGTGAGCAGACCGACCACGAACGCTGTCGCGCCGAGCTCGCGAGAAGTGGATCCGCTTGTGGGACTCCTCCTCCACTCGAGCCACCGGCTCTGGAATCTCCTCAAAGTTTTGGGGGACGCTGCCTGACCTGCGTGAACGCAGCGCGGGGCACCACGTCCCCCCCGCCATTCGACGGTTCGGGGGGACGGATGCGGGGACGCTGAGCCGCCACGCTGCGGCCCGTGACCAAAGTCAGCAGCGCCAGAGTGTCCAAATCGTGCGCGTCGCGGTTGCTTATCCGTGGCGTGAGGATGTTGCGACAACTCTCGCCCCGCGCCGCGCGGTACGTAAAGGCACGGTCATGGTCGGGTGCCAGGCTGGTCCTCGTTCCTCAGGTCGGGGGTGCTCGATTGTCTTGGGGTAGCGGATGGCGCCTTCGACGTTGAGTCCGAATAGGTGCGGCGTACGTCGCCGCCGGTGGCGTGGACCTCGTGCAAGTACGGCGCCCGACAATGTGCCCGTCATCGCGGCATGCCCTGGTTGAAGTGGGTCACATCCACCGAAAGGAAGAGGGCCGAGGCGAAGGCGACACGTGACCCTCCGAGCCGCTTCATGTCGGCTTCCATGAAGAGCTTGCGCCCTTCTGTGCGGGTGACCTTGGCCGCAAGGACGTAGGTGGTGCCGAGGATGACTGGTGAGTCGTAGAGCACCTCGAGCTTCCGGGTCACCGCAGGACCGCCCTTCAGGTAGAGCAGGAACCCGAAGAGGTCGTCGAAAACGGTTGCTACGGCACCGCCGTGGGCGATCCCGGGGGCGCCCACGTGGCGTTCATCGAAGACGTGGGTCGCGTGTACCCCCTCGCCTCGACGATGGACGGTGAGGTGGTGGCCGTGTGGGTTGTCGGGGCCACAGGCGAGGCAGTGGGTGTGGTGTGGCGGAAGCTGAGCACCATCAGCGTGCGGCCGAAACTTCTCGTTCCAGCTGGCGAGGAGTTCCTCCATGCTGCTCACAGCGGCTCAGCCCGCCGCTGGTCGCGACTGCCAGGTGTCGCGAGACCGTCGAGGACCAGCTCGCTGACCGCGGCAGAGAAACGCGCTGCGTCGGCGGATGTGTCAGAGGACGGCCCCTCCACGGCCGCGCTGAGGCCAGCGACGGTGATGGCACCGAAGACACTCAAGACCACGGCGCCTGGATCGGCGACCGGGCGCAGCGACCCGTCGGAGACACCCTGAGCCAATAGTTGCTCGATCGGTTCGTAGAAGGCAGTCGGCAGTGCCGCTGCCAACTCGGGCAGCCGGGTCGCGTGTCTGAGGTCGGCGACCAGTGCCCGACACAAGGACGGGTGCTCGAGTATCACGCCCAGCTGCGCCAGCACAGCAGCCTCCAATCGGGTCCGCGCGCTTTCCTCACTCGCTACCGCAACACCGACGGCTCCGACCATCAGGCGGCCCCCGTCTTTGGGTGGACGGGTGATTCCGGGTTGGCGGCGGGAGAAGGCGTCGTCAACCCTGCGGCGGCGGTGACGATAGGCCCGTAAGCCTGGTCGAGCGCCGCCAGGATGCGGTCCAGGGGTAGGTCGTCGAAGGTGCCGGTCCCTACGTACTCCATGTGCCGAGTGCCGTCCGCGGTGAAGGCGTGCATGAGCGCGTCGCTCCGTCCGTCGAAGTCGATCGGGGTCACGAAGAGCATGGTGGCCCGCTCTCGTGGGCTCGCCGCGGACGCGATCACCTCGTGCATGAAGTCGCGGACACTCGGGTGGTCGTGATCGAGGAAGTAGGTCGGCTCCAGGCACGACCCCCGCTGTCGGCATCATCGACGCCTCAAAATGCCCAGCAGAGCCTCAACCGGAACGGAACGATCAGACCGAGCCGAACCGGATGACCGTGGCGGGCGCCTAACGCACGGTTTAGTTGTGCCCGCAGGCGACACGGTGCCTCCGATCATTGTGACGGCTCCTGGATTCCCATTCTGCGAAGCGCCAGGCTGGTCATGGCGCCGCGATCGAACTTGCCGGTCGGCGTCGCCACCCAGTCCTCGTCGGAGACGAAGATGACCTGCTTCGGGATTTTGTAGCCGGCCAGCTTGCCTCGGCAGGCCTCGCGAATTCCCTCCTCGTCAACGTCGACTTCCGGCTTGAGTTGGACGACGGCCGTGACTGCCTCCCCCCACTTGGGGTCGGGCACGGCGACCACCATCGCCTTGAGGATCCACGGAAGCTCCATCTGCAAGAAGAGCTCGACCTCCTGGGCGCTGACGTTCTCCCCGCCACTCTTGATCGTTTCCTTGAAGCGACCGCGGTAGTAGACGTATCCGCGCTGGTCGACCCAACCGTAATCGCCGCTGTGGAAGTAGCCGTCGGTGTCGAACGACTTTGCTGTCTCCTCGGGCATGTTGTAGTAACCGCTGAACAGCGCCGGACCCTTGAAGCAAATCTCGCCCGGCTGGTCGGGCTCGAGGACGCGGTTAGTGGCCGGGTCCTTGATCACCAGGTCTGTGCCTAGCATCGGCCGGCCATGGGAGAGTCGCATGACTGACTCGTCGTGGCGGTCCCGGTAGGGCAGGTATGCTTGCGAGGCGACGTACTCGCTGGAGCCGTAGATGTTCCCGTGGTGGATGATCCCCATACTCTTGATCTCGTCGTAGGACCCCGGCGAGGACCCGATCATGGTCTTGGTGAGACTGGAGATGTCGTGCATAGCGAAGTGGGGATGCCGGTTCATCATCAGGTAATGGACATCGAATCCGAACATCATCGAGATGCGCTCACGTTCGACTACTTTGAGTGCGAGGCCGACGTCGTAGAACTCCATGAGGTGCACGGTGGCGCCCCGCAGGTGCGGCATGAGCAGCGTGAGATAGCCGGCGACGTGGTAGTTCGGCGCGACGATCAGCATCTTGTCCGCGGACTCCGCCTCGATGCCGTCGGCGTACCCGGCCACCCCCACCATCAGGCTCTGATGGGTGTGCAGGACCGGTTTGGGGAAACTGGTCGTGCCGGAGGTCAGTAGCATGATCGAGAAGTCGTCCGGCCGGACTTCCGCGCTCAGGGCGGCGAAGCCCTCGGCAGAGTAGTTCTCACCGCTACGGGCGATATCGCCGAGGTCGCCGGCGAATGCATAGCGTTGCCCGCTGCGACTCTCGGCGATGACGCTGCGCAGGTGCGGAAGGGTCTCGATCGACAGTTCACCGGGCTTGGAGGCGTTGAGACCCGGCAGATGCTCCTGGAGTTCGTGCAGGTAGTTGCGACCGCGGAAGGAGTCGGTGGCGATCAGTACGTTCGCCTCGGTGAGAGACAGTCCTTCCTCGATCTCGCGGATGGTCCAGACGAGGTTGAGCGGAACCGCGATGGCCCCCAGGCGCATCGCTGCGTAGAAGACTGTCACCCACTCGGTGGTGACGCCCAGGAGAAAGGCCACTCGGTCGCCCTTACGGACCCCTGCTTGCTGCAAGCCGTCGGCAAGGGCGGCCACTCTACGCCGGAGTTGGAAGTAGCTCAGGCGCTCCTCCATGTCGGGGCCATGGTAGACGAGAGCCTCCCGGTCTCCCCCCTCGTCGCATGTGTAGTCGAAGGCCCGGTTGACGGTCTGACCAAGTGCTTCTTGATACATGGGTTCTCCTAACTGAGGATTGTTACTTGCCCGACCACTGCGGTGGACGTCGCTCCAGGAATGCGCGTGGACCCTCCTGGGCATCCGCGCTGAGATAGACGCCCTCGAACAGCTGCTCGGCTCGCGCAAAGCTGTAGGCGAGGGAGGGCTCGGCCGCCGCGTGCACCATCTGTCTGCTGGCCCGCACGGTGAGTGGTGCGTTGGCGAGGATTGACCGGGCCAGCTCGACCGCGGTGGCTCGGAGCTCGACGGACGGCACCACCTTGTTGACCAGCCCCAACTCGTAGGCCCGCGCCGCGGAGATGCTGTCTCCGGTCATCAGCATCTCCAAGGCCACACGGGGCGGGATGAGCCATGGCAGCGGAGCAGCCCAGGGTGCTCCGCGGCCCCACTTCGCCTCGCTGATGGCGAACTTCGCATGGTCAGCCGCGACACACAGGTCAGCCATCTGGGCGAGGAGGAAGCCGCCACCGAGGGCGACGCCGTTGACTGCGGCGATGACCGGCTTGTCCAGCTGGAAGTTGCGGTTGAGCTGCGGGAGGAAGTCCGCTGGGGGAACACCCAGTTGAGAGGAGGACATCTCCTTGAGGTCGCCCCCGGCGCAGAAGGCCTTGTCCCCGGTTCCTGTGATCACGGCAACTCCGGCAGCCTCATCGTCCCGGAACTGGCGAAAGCATGTCCACAGCGCGGCTCGCGCGGTGCTGTCCAATGCATTGGCGGCGTCCGGTCGATCGATAGTGATCCAGCCGATCCCGTGCTCGTCGCGCTCGTAGCGCAGCGCCTCGGCCATTCTCACACCCCCTCGCCCAGGTAGGGGACGTGCTCGTCAGCCATGTCCCACAGCACCCGCCCGAGAGGTGTTTCCTGCTCCTCGGCGATGTGGCCGACCAGGCCGGCGCAGCGACCGATGAGGGCAAAGCCGCGCACGATCCGGTAGGAGAAACCGATGTCGGACAGGACCGCTGCCACGGCACCCGTGGCGTTCACCGTGACGTGCCGGCCTTTGAGCTCGTCCATGACGCGGCTGAGTGCCTTCAAGAGCTCCGCGTGCTCGCCGCTCACACCATGCTCTTCGGCGATCTCGAGGAGCTTCGGGGTGCGGGGGTCGTCCGGGCGATGGATGTGGTGGCCGAAGCCCGGGATCGGACGGCCCGCCGCGAGCAGCTCGGAGAGCCGGTCGCGGGCGAACTCCTCGGCCGTGGTCTCGCCCCGCCGCACCAGGTCCCGGCCCTCCTGCAGCATCTGGGCCGACTCCTCCATCACCCCAAGGAAGGCGCTGCCGGCCCCGAGCAGTCCACCGGCGACGGCCGCCTGCATCGCTTCGGGGGAGCTGGAGTAGATCAGTCGGGCCGCGATCGAGCTGGGAGTCAGCCCGTGCTCCATCACCCCAACCAGACATGCGTTCACCACCGCCTTCTCGCCCTCGGTGGGGAGCCGGCCCCTCAGGTGGAAAAACACCATGCTGGTGAAGTCGGTAGACCCCATCAGGTCGTCGACCAGGCTGCGCCCGCGGATGTAGATCTGATCGACCGTTGAGGTGGCGATCTGGGTACCGATGCCAGGGTCTGTCACTGCTTCTCCTTGGATTGTTGCCAGGGGACGCGATGCCACGAAGGCCTCGCGCGTACTCGTCAAATGGCCTCGATGACCGTTGCCGTCGCCATGCCCTGTCCGATGCACATGGTCTGGAGGCCGTAGCGGACGCCTCGCCGCTGCATCTCGTGCACCAGAGTGGTCATCAGGCGGGTGCCGGAGCAGCCGGTGGGATGACCCAGGGCGATCGCCCCGCCGTTGACGTTGACCCGCTCCAGAGGGACCCGCAGCTCTCGCTGCCAGGCCAGTACGACGCTGGCGAACGCCTCGTTGACTTCGTAGAGGTCGATCTCGGAGGCCTCCAGGCGCACCCGGTCCAGCACCCGTCTGGTTGCATCGATGACGCCGTGCAGCATCATTACCGGGTCCACCCCGACCACCTGGGTGGCCAGGATCCGCGCCTGTGGTTCCAGACCCAGCCGTTGTGCCGCATCTGCGTCCCCGATGAGGACCGCCGACGCCCCGTCGGTGATCTGGCTGGAGTTCCCGGCGTGGATGAGGCCGTCCTCGGTGTACGCGGGCCGGAGTCGGGCGAGTGCCTCGACGCTCGTGTCAGGCCGGATGCCCTCGTCCCGGTCGAGGACGACCGGACCGCCGTCGCGGCCCAGCAGGTGCTCGGCCGGCTGACTCATGACGCCGAAAACCTCCTCCGCTAAGACGCCACTGTCCCATGCGCGAGCGGCTCGACGATGACTCTCGACGCTGAACTCGTCCAGTTCCTCGCGGGTGAGCGACCAGCGGCGGGCGATCATCTCTGCCGCGAGGCCCTGGTTCACGAGCTCGTAGCGCTCGGTGACGGCCGGGGAGGGGTCGACCCCGGCGGCGTCCGATCCCAGCGGGACGCGGCTCATGGATTCCACGCCGGCTGCCAGCACGAGCGACTGCTGGCCAGACATCACGGCCTGGGCGGCGAAGTTGAGTGCTTGCTGACTCGAACCGCACATGCGGTTCATGGTTACTGCGGGGACCTCCTCGGGGAGGCCGGCGGCGAGGACCGCCAACCTTCCGACGTTGCGTCCTTGCTCGCCGACAGCGTTGACGCAACCCACCAGGACGTCCTCTATCTCACGAGGATCGACCGCGTGCCGGTCGACCAGCTCGCGAAGGGTCAGTGCCAGCAGTTCGTCGGGGCGGGTGTCGGCAAGTGCGCCGTCACGTCTGCCCAGGGGGCTGCGCACCGTGCCGAGGATGTAGGCGTCAGTCATGAGCTGTCTCCTGGTGATCGTTCATCGCAGGGCCGACTGGCCCAGCAGGGCACGGCCCATCTGGAGGATTTGGATCTGTGAGGTGCCCTCGGGGATCGTCGCTTCGCGAGCGTCGCGGAAGATCCGCTCCACGGGTGATTCCTCCATCAGGCCGGCTCCACCGTGCACCTGCAGTGCCAGCGAGGCGGCCTTGTTCGCGGACTCGCCGCAGTAGTACTTCGCCATCGAGCACTCCTGCCTCGCGGAGTCGCCCGCGTCCAGGGCGCGGGCGGCGTGCATGCCGAGGAGTCGGCTGGTCTGCGTCAGGGTGGCGATCTCGACGACCATCTCCTGCACCAGTTGGAACCCACCCAGGGGTCGACCGAACTGCTGGCGGGTGGTGGCGAACTTGATCGACTCCTCGAGGGCCGCCTGGCTCAGGCCGACCGCGCCCATGGCCATGTTCAGCCTGCCGACGTTGATCGCCTTCATGGCCGTCGACAGTCCCCGGCCCACCTCGCCCAGGACGTTGTGCTCGGGGATGCGCGTGTCGTCAAACACGAGCTCACAGCTGCTCGTGCCCCTGACCGGCATGTGCGGAATGTCGTGGACGGCGTAGTCGGACTGCGTGCCGTCGACGAGGAAGGCAGTGATCCCCTTGGGTCCGGCCTCCGGGTCGACCGTGGCCATGACGATGCCGACATCGGCGTGGAGCGCGTTCGTGATGTAGATTTTGCGGCCCTGCAGCACCCAGGAGTCGCCCTCCTTGCTCGCACGGGTCCGCAGCGACCCGGCGTCGGATCCTGCGTCCGGCTCGGTCATCGCGAACCACGCACGGCGCCGTCCGGAGAGGAGGTCGGGCAGGAAGCGGCTCTTCTGCTCCTCGGTGCCGAACGCGGAGATCAGGTACGGAACGATGGTGAGGATGTTCAGCGTAGTGCGCAGCGACCCCCAGCACCGGCCGGCCTCCTCCATCAAGATGGCGAGCATCGAGTAGCTGAGGTCGTCGCCCCCGTCGTCGGGACTCACCAGGCCACCGACGTAGCCGAACTCATGCAGCGAGGGCAGGATCTCCCAAGGGAACGTCCGGGCCTGCTCGTGCTCGGCGACGAGCGGAGCGACCTTGGCGTCGAGGAAGGAACGGACGGAACGCTGCAGGTCCAGCTCTTCTTCAGTCAGCATGGTCATGTGGGGGTGTCTCCTTGATCGGGATGGGTGGTGTCGATGAGCATGGGGGTGGTGATCACCTGGACCACGGCACCCTCGTGGTTGACGAGCCGACGCTCCACGATCACGACTCCTCGGCAAGGGTCGCTGGTCGGGCGCAGCTCGATGATCTCGGCCTCGACGTGCACGGTGTCGCCGATCCGCAGGGGGTTGACGAAACGGCAGTCGACGCCGAGCAGGGCAACGAGCGACTCCTGCAGGGAGGTCGACAGGGCAGTTCGGGTGAACAGGCCCGAGGCGATCGCGGCACCGAGCAGCCCGTGCGCGATCCGGGTGCCGAACGGCGTCGCAGAGGCTGCCACCTCGTCGGTGTGCAAGGCGTTGAAGTCGCCGGACAGACCGGCGAAGCCGACGACGTCGGCCTCGGTCACCGTACGGCGCGGGGAGGTCGTGGTGGTTCCCACAGCCAGGTCGGTCAACCGGCCACCAGCCTGTTCCATCATGTGTACCGCCCGCCCGACACGTGAATCACGTCGCCGGTGATGAACGAGGCCTCGTCGGAAGCAAGGAAAGCGATGGCAGACGCCACGTCTTGGGGGACCCCGAGCCGGGGCACCGAGTTGTGCTTCCCGGCCAGCTCCACGAGCAGGTCGTGCTTCGGGTGGCGCTGCACCGCAGGAGTGTCGATCAAACCCGGAGCAACGGCGTTCACGGTGATCCCGCGCTTGCCCAGCTCCTTGGCCAAGGCCCGGGTCAGACCGACGACGCCAGCCTTGGCCGCCGCGTAGTTCGCCTGTCCGGGATTGCCCAGGTAGGCCCGAGACGCCACGTTGACGATGCGCCCCTGAGAGCGTTCGATCATGCCCGGAACGACGGCTCGCGAGCACACGAAGGTCCCGAACAGACAGACGTCGACGACTCGACGGAAGTCCTCGTCGGTCATCTTCACCAACGGCGCGTCGATGGGAAAGCCTGCATTGTTCACCAGCACGTCGACGGCTCCGCCGCTCGCACCGATCTCGGCCACGAGTCCGTCCACCTGACGACGGTCGGTGACGTCAGCGACGGCTGGCTCCACTAGGAGGCCGTCAGCGGCCAGCTCATGGGCCGCCGTGGTGACAGCCTCCTCGTCGATGTCGACCAGCACCACCCGGTGGCCGCTGGCCGCCAGCCGCCGGCCGATCTCGCGGCCGAGACCACCCGCACCACCGGTCACCAGTGCCACACGCGAGTTCGTCATCTTGTTCTCCCTGCATCTTGAGTCGTCGTTGTGGGCCGGGCTACGAGGCCGGCATAAGGAAGCCGGACCGACCGCCCGCTCCCGTTCGGCACCCGGTCGAGCCATTGCCGCATGTGTACGTCGTCGCCGACCTCACCGAAGTCCAGGACGGCGTTAACGGGCAGGTCCGCGGCCACGCAGCGTTCCACCCATGCCTCACGGTCCGCCCGGGCGAACTCGTCGGCCAGGTCCGCGTTTAGTCGCTCGGCGTGGTGGCAGCGGCCGCTGTAGCTGGAGTACTCCTCGCGCTCCAGCCAGTCCTCGCGACCCAGCACCCGGCAGAGGCCTCGCCAGAAGCGGTCTTCCATGCAGGCCACGGCCAGCCAGGACCCATCTCGGCATCGGAAGACGTCATAGGCACCCCGGGACATCAGCTCAGCCTTGGACGGTCCGCCCCGCTCGTCGTACTCGGCCATCCTCGGCTCGGACAACTTCAGCGCCGCGGCTGCCAGCGGCACGTCGAACATGGAGCCGACGCCTGTCTGCTGGCGGAGCAGCAGCGCCGCCAGAATGCCCTGCGTCGCGAAGAGGCTGCCCGCGAGGTCCGCGACGGGTACACCTCCACCCGGATACGGTCTCCCGCTCGGCTCGCCGCTCATCGACAGCAGACCACTTGCAGCCAGGTAGTTAAGGTCGTGGCCGGGGCGGTCGCGGTAGGCGCCGTCGCTGCCATAGCCGTTGAGCGAGCACACAATCAGCCGGGGAAAGCTCGCCATCATCTGGTCGAGGCTGAAGCCCAGTCGTTGCAGCGTTCCGGGGCGGAACCCCTCGACGAGCACGTCGCTCTCCTCGAGCAGGTCGAGCAAACGGCGACGACCCTCGTCCGACTTCAGGTCCAGCCGTACCGGCTTCTTGCCCCGCCCCACGATTCGGTAGGCGCCCGGCATCATCTCCTGTAGCGGGTCCCCGCCGGGCGGCTGCACGTGCACCACGTCGGCACCGAGGTCCGCGAGCATCGACGTCGCCCACGGACCGGGGATCAGCAGCGACAGGTCGACCACCCGCACGCCGTCCAGTGGTCGCGGTCCGGCTCCCAGCGTCATCGTTCGTCCTCAGGCGGGTGCACAGCGACGGGCGCACGGTGGTGCTGGTGCAAGGTGGTCGAGGCGATGTCGCAGATCTCGCGAAGCCGTCGCCCCCAGCGCTCGGCGGTGGTGTCGTCGGCCAGCGTTCCCGCCATGGTCAGCGCGGCGACGACCAGCAGCGGTTTGCCGTGGTGCAGGACGGGTGCGGCGACCGTGCTGACGCCGAGGGCGAACCCCTCGCGGTCCATGGCCCATCCCCGTTCGCGCACCGTCGCGATCTCGGTGAGGAACCGCTCGACGTCGGTGATGCTGCGCTCGGTGCGCCGCTGGAGGCCGGCGCTGAGAACCTCCCTGACCGCGGCAGGTTCGTCGTAGGCCAGGAAGCACCTGCCGAAGGAGCCACCCTGGATGGGCAACGTGCTGCCCAGCGGCACGGTGACCCGCAGCCGGTGCCGCGGCTCGACCTTGTCGACGATGGTGACGCGCCCGCGGTCGAGGCGCCGGTAGATGACGAAGGTGGCGTCCATCTCGTCGAGGAGGTCCAGGATGTAGCGCTTGATCACGCCCAGGTAGCCGATCTGCTCGGTGGCCGCCGATCCCAGCTCGACGAGCCTGATCCCCAGGTGGATCTTCCGCGTCTCGCCGTCGGACTCGACCAGCCGTGCCTTGGCCATGGTCCGCACCAGGTAGTAGCACGTGGTGCGTGACAGGCCGGTCGCACTCACCAGATCGGCCAGCCCGAGGGGCCCGTGCTGCTGCAGCGCCTGCAGGATCAGCATGCTGCGCTCGATCGCCGGAACCTGGTAGGCCTTCGCCGTGTGAGCAGCCTCTCCCCGGCTCACGGTGTGCCTTCGGTCTCGGTGGTCCCGAAGCGGGGCGCACGACCGTCGAGGAAAGCCGCGACGCCTTCGTCCACCTCGCCGGTGGAGAAGGCCGCAGCCTGGGCGTAGGACTCCAGCACCATGGAGGCGTCGAGACCCGCCTGGTCCTCGCGGTTGATGATGTCCTTGATCATCTGCAGCGCCGCGCTCGGGCCTGCAGCCAGCTGGTCGGCCAGCTCGAGTGCCACCTCGAGGGCCTGGCCGGCGACGACGACGCGGTTGACCATGCCGGCCGCTCGGGCGTCCTCGGCGCCGATCGGTTCGGGCAGGAAGGCCATCTCCTTGGCCCGGCGGGGTCCGACGGCCTGGGTCCACAGATGCAGGGAGCCCAGGTCCGGGATCAGACCGGCCCGGGTGAAGGTCGGGTGGAACTGGACGTCCGCACCGGCTAGGACCACGTCGCTGGCGAGGGCGAGGCTGATTCCGGCTCCGGCGCACACGCCGTTGACGGCGGCGACCACCGGGCACGGGATGGACCGGATCGCGGTCACGACCTCCTGGAAGGCACGCATCTGCCGACGTCGGGCGTCGACGTCGGCCTCGGAGAGCAGGGGGTAGAGCTCCTTGAGGTCCCCGCCGGCACAGAACCCCCGTCCCCGACCGGTCAGGACGACGGCCCGCGAATGCCGCCCCACGGTGCGCAGGGCGTCGCCGAGCTCGGCCATCGACGTCGAGGACAGGGCGTTGAGCTGATCGGGCCGGTTCAGCCACACCACCGACACCGCTGGCGCGACCTCCTCGACGACGACGGTCGGCTCGGGGGGTGCGTCCTCCACGCTCATCGCCGCTCTCCCGCCGTCAGCAGCGCGGTGGGGATCTGCATGCGGCTCATCAGGGCGGCCATCGACTTGCCGGTCTCGTCGAAACGCAGGGTCTGGGTGGCACCTCCGCCGAGGGCATCGTGCAGGACGACCTGCAGGGACTGGAGCCGGGGCAGCTCGTACACCTGGATCGGGCCCAGCACGACGCCGGCGAAGAACGAACGCAGCCGCTCCGGTGTCACCCAGGTGCGCAGCGCCTCGTACTCGGCTGGTCCGAAGGCCATGATGCCGATGTTGGAGATATCGCCCTTGTCGCCGGAGCGGGTGTAGGCGATCTCGTTGAGTGTGGTCATCATGGCCTCAGATCTCCTCGAACGTCACGTTGACGGGCACCATCTCGCGCGGGACCAGCGTCGGCCACAAAGCAATGACCTCACGCGGCCTCACCGGTGGACCGAAAGCCGTGCCGACCGGACCGAGCGTGCTGACGTGGGTGACCTCACGGTTGACCATCGCCGCCTCCTCGCGGCTGTCCACGCGGGCGGTCACCCTCAACTCGATCTCGTCGGGATCGCGTCGCGGCCGGCTCGCCAAGGGGCCGGCCAGGGCGTCGATGCCGACGCGGTCGAACCGCAGTTCGCGCGGCGTCACCCCGATGACGTCAAGGCGCTTGCGGATGATCTCCTCGCAGCGATCAGCCTTCGCCAGGGTGTCCGGCCATGGCAGGAGGACGCGCGCCTCGCCGATCCAGCCGTCGGTGTAGCCGATCTGCACCTTGAGCATGTCCGGTCGCTCCCGGCCGCTCATGTCCCACAGGCGCACGCGGTCCTGCCCCGTCTCCTCCAGGCGGGTTGTGGTCAGGTCGGCGATGCCGTCGGGCATCCGGTAGTCGGCGGGGTCGTGCGTCTCGTAGAGCAGGTGCTCCTTAATGGTCCACTGGTTGATCAGGCCGCCGGTTCCCGGCAGCTTGGAGATCTCGGCCGAGCCGTCCTGGGCGAAGTCCGCGATCGGGAAACCCATGTTCCACGGCTCCGGGACGTTCTTCCACTGCGAGCTCATGCCGCCGCAGCAAATCCCGGCGCACTCGATCACGTGCGCCACGGTGATCGCGGCCCCGATCAGATCCCAGTCCGCGTCCTCGAACGACCAGCCGAACTCGTGCATCAGCGGGCCGACGTAGACCGAGCTGTCGGCGAGTCGGCCGCCGATGACGACCTCGGCACCACCGCCCAGGGCCTCGACGATCCCCTCGGAGCCGATGTAGGCGTGTGCCGACACGATCCGGTCGGAGATCTCGTCGACGGACCGCTGCCCGGTCTCCATGTTGGCCAGGGTCACCCCGGCCTGACGAAGCTCGTCGATGCGTGACGTCAGGTCGTCACCGGTGATCGCGGCGACCCGCAGCCCGGTCAGTTCGGCCTCCCGCGCCACGCGCAGGACCTGCTCGGCCGCGGCCTCACAGTTGGTTCCGCCACCGTTCAGGACCATCTTGGTGCCGTTGGCGTGAGTGATCGGCAGCAGCGCCCGCATCCACGGCACCACGTCGGGGATGTAGCCCTGGTCCGGATTCCGGCGCTTCGTCCGCTGCAGCAGTGACATCGTCAGCTCGGCGAGGAAGTCGAAGCCGAGATAGTCCAGGTCGCCGCGCTTGGCGAGGTCGATGGCCGGCTCGAGCAGGTCGCCCCAGTAGCCGGATCCTGCTCCCATGCGCACGGTCTTCATGAGGTAACCCTTCCCATGTGGTGGTCGCGAGTGGCGTCGTTGATGGCATCGAGCTCGCCGAGATTCGCGGTGAGTCCGCCGTCGACGACGATCACGTGACCGGTGACGTACCGCGCCGCAGGCGAGACCAGGTAGTCCACGGCACCGGCCATGTCGTCCACGGTGCCGAAGTCCTTGACGCCGGACTGGGCGATGAAGCGCTCGCGCAAGAACTCGTACTGCGAACCGCCGTAGATGCGCGAGGAGTCGGTCTCAAAGCCACCCGGTCGCACCCCGTTGACGGTGATCCCTCGCGGCCCCAGCTCGATGGCGAAGGCCCGTACCAGGCTCTCCACGGCCGCCTTCGCAGCGCCCAGCAGGCCGTGTCCGGGCATGTAGTGGTTGCTGTCGACCCCGCTGATCGCCACGACCCGGCCCGGTCGTCCCTCCATCAGCGGAACGGCCTGCTGGACGCAGCGCACGAAGCCATTGACGCTCAGGCGCAGCGTCCGCTGCACGTTGGTGTCGGACAGCTCCAGCAGCGGCTTGAACGCGGTGGCCGCCGCGTTGTTGACCAGGACGTCGAGCCGGCCGAACCGAGCCTGCACGCCGGCGAACATCGCGTCGATCTCGTCGGCGTTCTCCAGGTCGGCCTGGATCGCGACGGCGCGCGCGCCGAGCTGTTCCAGGTGCTGGACGGTGGCGTGGGCCAGGTCCTCGTTGCGCCGGTAGTTCACCACCACGTCGTGGCCGGAGTGCACGAGGTGCTCGGCAATCGCGCGGCCGAGCCCCCGCGACGATCCGGTGATCAGGGCGACCCGTCGATCGTCTCGATCTGTCGCGTCGGGTGGTGTCATGGGTTCCTCCTGGAAGATCTGTGGGTCGTGGTCGTGCAGGTGTGCTTGGTCATGCCGGAGCCGCGTCCGTGTCGTCGGCGACCACAACCAGGACCGCACCCGCGTCCACCTGGTCACCGCTGGCGACCAGCACCTCAACGACGGTGCCGTCGGCGGGACTGGCCACGGTGTGCTCCATCTTCATCGCCTCGAGCACCACCAGGCGGTCGCCGGCCGAGACGTCGCTGCCGACGCTGACCAGCACGTCACAGACGGCGCCGGGCATCGGCGCGGTCGCGGATCCGATGTGCCGGTCGTCGTCCGCGGTTGGGAAGCGCGAGAGCCGGCACAGCGTGGTCGCCTGCTCCGCGTCGTGTACGTGCACCTTCTCGTCCACGGTCTGCACGGTGTAGGTCCGCCGGATCCCGTCGACCTCCAGGTCGACCCGGTCAGCCGACAGGTGCAGGACCAGCGCGTCGACCCGTTCACCGTCGACCTCGGCCGTCATCTCACGACCCGTGAGGGCGAGACCGACGTCCACGACGGTGTCACCGACGACGTACCGCTCGCGTTCGAGGGCACGATCGTGCGAACGGATCGGGGGGTTGTTGCGCCACCCCGCCGGCACCGCAGGCAGGACCGAGCGCGTCCGGGATGCGCGGACGTGACCGACGAGGGCCGCCACCAGGGCGTGCAGTCGCTGACGCTCGGCCACCGGCACCGCATCCAGGAGGTCGGGGTGGTCGTCGAGGAAAGAGGTCGGCGTCGCACCGGCCAGGAAGCCGGGGTGCTCGAGGACGTCGACCAGCAGCTCCCGGTTGGTCACCACGCCGTCGACGTGCATCCGCCGCAGCGACGCGGCGAGCACACCTGCTGCCGAGTTGCGGTCCGTCCCGTGCACCACCACCTTCGCCAGCATCGAGTCGTAGTGCGTGCTGACCACGGAGCCGGCTCTTACCCCGGCGTCGACACGAAGGCCCGGCACCGGGTCGAACGAGAAGTCGTCGATCCGCCCGGCCGTCGGCAAGAACCCGTTGGCGGGGTCCTCCGCGTACAGGCGGACCTCGATGGCGTGACCAGTCATCGTCGGGGACAGGGCTTCCTGCGGCAGCGGGAGGCCCTGAGCCACGTCCAGCTGGAGTCGGACCAGGTCCAGGCCGGTGACCGCCTCGGTGACGGGGTGCTCGACCTGGAGCCGGGTGTTCATCTCCAGGAAGTAGAAGGACCCGTCCTCGGCGAGCACGAACTCGACCGTGCCCGCTCCCCGGTAGTCTGCGGCGCGCGCCGTGGTGACGGCGGCCTCGCTCAGTTGTTGGCGCAGGGCTTCGTCCACGGCCGAGGAGGGGCTCTCCTCGACGATCTTCTGGTGGCGGCGCTGGATCGAGCACTCCCGTTCGAACAGCGCCACCACGTGGTCGTGGTCGTCGGCGAAGACCTGGATCTCGATGTGCCTCGGCGCCTCCAGGTAACGCTCAAGGAACACCGTCTCGTCGCCGAAGGCCGACTGGGCCTCCCGCCGGGCCGACGACACCGCTTCCCAAACCTGCTCGGGGTCGTGCACGATGCGCATGCCCCGGCCTCCGCCCCCGGCGGAGGCCTTGACCAGGATCGGCAGACCGATCTCGCTCACGGCCGCCTCGAGCTCCTCGGCGGTGTGGTGGGTGACCTCGATCGCGGGCAGCACCGGCACGCCGAGCTCGCGCATCCGGCTCTTGCTCCTGAGCTTGTCGCCCATCAGCTCCATCGCCTCGGGCGGTGGACCGATGAACACCAGGCCGGCATCGATCGTGGCCCGCGCGAAGTCGGCGTTCTCGGACAAGAACCCGTACCCGGGGTGGATCGCCTCGGCTCCGGTGCGGCGAGCGGCCTCGATGACCAGATCGGCGCGCAGGTAGGTCTCGGTGGCCGTCACCCCCGGGAGTCGCACCGCCAGATCGGCGTCGGTCACGAACGGCTCGTCCTCGTCGGCGTCGGAGAACACGGCCACGGTGCGCAGACCCGCCTCGCGGCACGAGCGCATCACTCGGCGAGCGATTTCGCCGCGATTGGCGACGAGCACCGATCCGAACTGCCGTTTCATGACGCCTGTCTCACATTCTGAAGACACCGAAGCCACCGATCCCCTCGACCTGGTTGGAATGGGCGGCCGACAGCGCGATCCCCAGCACGGTCCTGGTGTCGCGCGGGTCGATCACCCCGTCGTCGTAGACCCGCCCGCTCATGAAGAAGCTGTCGGACTCGCGCTCGATCTGCTCCTCGACGGCCGTGCGACGCAAGGCGTCGGCGGCCTCGTCGAACTCGCGTCCCGAGGCGGCCGCGCCCTGCTGAGCGACAATCGACAGGACGCCGGCGAGTTGTTGGGGGCCCATGACCGCGGTCTTGGCGTTCGGCCAGGCGAACAGGAAGCGCGGCTCGTAGGCACGCCCCGACATGGCGTAGTTGCCGGCTCCGTAGGAGGCGCCCATCAGCACGGTGATGTGCGGGACGCGACTGTTGGCCACGGCGTTGATCATCTTGGCGCCGTCCTTGATCATGCCGGCCTGCTCGTAGACCTTGCCGACGATGAACCCAGTGGTGTTCTGCAGGAACAGCAGCGGCACGTCGGACTGGTTGGCGAGCATGATGAACTCGGCGGCCTTCTGGGCCTCCTCCGGGAAGATGACCCCGTTCGCGTTGGCCAAGATGCCCACGGGGAATCCGTGCAGGTGTCCCCAGCCGGTGACGAGACTCGTGCCGTAGGTGGGCTTGTACTCGTCGAAGCGCGAGTCGTCCAGGACGTGCGCGAGCACGTCGTGGGGCCGGTACGGAACCCGTAGGTCGCCCGAGACCACGCCCAGTAGGTCCTCGGGGTCGTGGCGAGGCGGCAGCGCCGGCTGCGCCGGTCCCGGACCCAGCTTGCGCCAGTTGATGTCGGCCATGACCTGCCGGCCCAGACGAATGGCGTCACGCTCGTCGACCGCCAGATAGTCCGACAGGCCCGAGGTACGCGAGTGCATCTCGGCCCCGCCCAGCTCCTCGTCGGTCGAGACCTCCCCGGTGGCCATCTTCACCAGCGGCGGGCCACCGAGAAACACCTTGGCCCGACCCTTGACCATGATCGAGTAGTCGCACATGCCCGGGACGTACGCGCCGCCCGCGGTGGAGTTGCCGAAGACGATGGCCAGGGTCGGGACCCCCGCGGCCGACAGCCGCGTCAAGTCTCGGAACAACGCTCCGCCCGGAACGAAGGCCTCGACCTGCGTGGGCAGGTCGGCGCCGCCTGATTCGACCAGGTTGATCACCGGCAACCGATTGTGCCGGGCGATCTCGAGGGCGCGGATTATCTTCTTCCACGTGAACGGGTTCGACGCCCCCCCGCGCACGGTCGGGTCGTTGCCGACAAGCACGCACTCGACACCCGAGACGACCCCGATGCCGGTGACGACGCTGGCGCCGACGGTGAACTCGCTGCCCCATCCCGCCAGCGCGGACAGCTCCAGGAACGGCGAGCCCCGGTCGAGGAGCAGGTCGATGCGCTCACGCACCGGCATCTTGTCGCGAGAGCGGTGCCGCTCGACGTAGGTGGGGCCACCGCCGGCGCGGGCGGTACGCAGCTGCTCGTCGAGCAGGGCGACCCGCTCGAGCAGGCTCGACCGGTTGCGCGCGAACTCTTCGGAGTCCCGGTCCACCTGGGGTGTCAGCACCGGCATCGCTACGCGTCCTCTCGCGTGTCGTAGCGGTCGCGCAGCGACCGCTTGAGGATCTTGCCGCTCGGTCCCTTGGGAAGCTCGTCGACGATCTCCAGCGCCTCGGGGATCTTGTACCGGGCGACTCCCTGGTCACGCATGAACTGCTGGAGGTCCTCCAAGGACAGCGTGGCGCCGGCCTTCAACGAGACCACGGCGCACACCTCCTGACCGCGCACCGGGTGGGAGAGCCCGATGATCGAGACCTCGTAGACGCTGGGGTGTCGCTGGATGATCAGCTCCACCTCTGCCGGGCTGATGTTCTGTCCGCTGCGGATGATCATGTCCTTGAGCCGCCCGACGTACCGCAGGCTTCGGTCGGCGTCGATGGTCACGAGGTCGCCGGTGCGGAACAGCCCGTCGCGGGTGAAAGAGCGTTCGTTGATCTCGTCGGCGTCCAGGTAGCCGGCGAACACCGACGGGCCGCGTACCGCCAGCTCGCCCGGCTGACCGGGCGGCGCGTCGTTGCCGGTCTCCGGCTCGAGCGCCCGGAACTGGGTCATCGGTAGGAACTCCTCGAGCTGGTCGACCCTGAACAGGTCCTTGCGCTCCTCCAGGGGCTGACCGGGCAGGGTGAAGAAGAACCATCCCTCGGTGGCTCCGAACTCGTTGATAACCGTGATGCCGCGTTCGTCCAGCATCTCGATGATCGTGTGCGGGGGGGCCTCACCGCCACAGCCGACCACGTTGAGGGAAGAGATGTCGTACTTCTCGTCGAGCTCGGGGTGGTTCAGCATCGCGAAGTAGATCGCGGGGACAGCAATGATGTAGTTGACCCGCTCGATCGTGATCTGCTGCAGGAAGACGTCGACGTCGAAGGGCTCATGGGTGACGAACTTGCCGCCCGCCATGATCCACGGGTACATCTCGACGCCCAGACCGCCCATGTTCGCGTAGGGGAAGGGACCGGAGAACACCGAGTCGGCGCCGTGTCCCGACGCACGCAGAATCGCACGAACCGTCACCATCCAGGAGTTGGGCGTACGGGGCACCACCTTCGGCTGGCTCTCCGTCCCCGTCGTCAGACAAAGTGTGAGCGCCTCATCGGCCGACACCTCGAGTGCGTCCAGCACTGTTGTGTTGCTCGGGTTCCCGTGGAGCATGGGCTCGAGCGCGAAGTCGGCCTCGGCGCGATTCTCTGCGCCGAGGGCGACGACGGTTTTCAGCAACGAGCCCTCGGCGTCCTTGGCGCCGTGGACCATGGCGAGGAAGTCCTCGCCCCTGAACTCACCCATGCAGATGGCCGCGGTGGCCTTCGTCTTGGTGATGGCATAGGTGATCTCCGAGGAACGCTGCCTCATCGGCGCAAAGGTGCCCACGGCGCCAATGCGGTCCAGGGCGAGGTGGGCGAGCACAAGCTCCACACTGTTGGGCAACTGGACGAAGACCACGTCACCCTGCTTCACGCCCGCGTCGAGAAGACCGAGCGCCAGCGCATCCACGTGATGCTTCGTCTCAGCCCACGTAAGGCGCATCGGCGGACGGCCCATCAGTTGCTGCTTGTCAGGTTGGTCGACGATCGCTTCCCGATCCCCCCGGTTAGCGGCGTGCTCCGCGACGTAGGAGCTCCAGGTGCGGTCCTGCCACACCCCAGCATCGTGGTACTGCGCTGTCAGCGCATCTGAGTACGGCCTCATCGAAAATCTCTCCTGACTAGTTCAGTAGCTGCGTGGCAGCCCGAGCGAATGCTGGGCGACGAAGTTGAGCACCATCTCCCGAGAGACCGGCGCGATCTTGAGGACACGAGCGAAGCCCCATGCATCGGCGAGCCCGTACTCGGTCGCCATGCCGTTACCGCCGTGGGTCTGGATCGCCCGGTCCAGTGCCTCGATCGCAGCGTCGGCGGCCGCGAACTTGGCGATGTTCGACGCCTCGCCGGCTGCGTGCTGATGGTCGTAGAGCCAGGCCGCCTGGCGGGTCATCAGTCGGGCCAGCTCCACGTGCATGTGAGCCTCGGCCAGCGGGTGGCTGATGCCCTGGTGGGCGCCAATAGGTGTGCCGCCCCACACCGAACGCTCGCGGGCGTAGCGCGCACCGCGCTCGAGAGCGAACCGGCCAATGCCGTTGGACGTTGCGGCGCTCATGATCCGTTCGGGGTTGAGGCCGAAGAAGATCTGGTGCAGGCCGTTGTCCACCTCGCCCAGCAGCGCGTCCTCGCCGAGGCGAAGGACGTCGAAGTACAACGTGAACTGCTTCTCGGGGGCCACCACCTCGACGGGTATGACCGTCATGCTTAGCCCCGGGTTGTCCGTTGGGACGATGAACAGCGAGAGCCGCGCGCGGCCGCTGGAGTCGTCCATCGACGTCCTCGCCACCACGAGCACGGCATCAGCCTCGTCGACGCCCGAGCAGTAGTACTTCTTCCCGTTCAGCACCCACTCATCGCCGTCGCGCCGGGCAGTCGTGGAGATCAGGTGGCTGTTCGACCCGGCGTCGGGCTCGGTGATCGCGAAGGCCATCTTGATCTCGCCGGTGGCCAGACCCGGCAACCAGCGGTCCTTCTGGGCGGTCGAACCGAATCGAGCGATCACCGATCCGCAGATGGCCGGCGACACGATCATCATCAACAGCGGCGACCCCAGGGCCGCGAGCTCCTCCGCGACGATCGAGAGCTCCTCGATGCCCATCCCGCCACCGCCGTACTCCTCGGGAAGGTTGACTCCGACGAAACCTGCTTCGCCCACTGCCTTCCAGAGCTCGTCGACTTTCTGCCCGTTGCGCGCGCGATCGACGTACCAAGCGTGGTCATAGGGCCCAGCAATGGCCTGGACCGACTCCCGGATCGCCTTCTGCTCGTCCGATTCCAGTAGTGACACGACGTACCCCTTACCGAGAGCTAGTGAAGCGAGATGAATTCACCATAGCATCCCAGTCAATATCTCGACCAGCCGTTCAATATATTGAATCACGCGGGCTCGAGCGATCGTGCACGCTGGTGAGCCTCTATCCACCGTCGTACCCGCGGATCCGCCATGCCTCCACTCCTGAGGATCTGGCGGGACGCGGCCGAGTTCTCGGTTCTTCAGCCGGTAGGAGTCGCCCTTCAGGGCGATGACCTCGGCGTGGTGGACGAGCCGGTCGATCATGGCTGCGGCGACGGTGTCGTCGCCGAAGACCTCTCCCCAGCGGGCGAAGTTCTTGTTCGATGTGACGATCAGGCTGGCGCGTTCGTAGCGGGATGAGACGAGCTGGAAGAACAGGTTGGCGGCCTCGGGCTCGCCGCCCTCGGCCCGCCAGCTCAAGGACGAGCTCCTCGTCCCGGAGATCGTGCGGCTGCACGCGGAGAACTACGGCGTCTACGGGGTGCGGAAGATGCACGCCCTGATCCGCCGTCAGGGCTGGGACATCGGTCGCGACCAGACCGCGAGGTTGATGAAGATCGCCGACGTTCGCGGGGTGAAGCGGTCGCAGAAGGTGTTCACCACCAAGCCGGATCCGGCGGCGGTGAAGCCGGCCGACCTAGTCCAACGCCGCTTCCACGCGCCCGCGCCGCGGCGCCTGTGGGTTGCTGACATCACCTGCGTGGCGACCTGGTCGGGGTTCGCCTACGTGGCGTTCCTGACCGACGTCTACTCGCGTCGGATCGTGGGCTGGAACGTCGCTGCGACGTTGAAGGCCGACATTCTCCCCTTGCAGGCCCTCGACATGGCCGCCTGGGACGCCAGACGAGAGGGGGCCGCCGACTTGAGGGGGCTGGTCCACCACGCCGACCACGGGTCGAACTACCTCTCGCTCGTCTACACCGACCGGATCGGCGAACTCGGCGCGAAGCCCTCGACCGGGACCGTCGGCGACTCCTTCGATAACGCCCTCGCCGAGGCCGTCAACGGGCTGTACAAGACCGAGCTGATCCGACGTCGCGGGCCATGGCGCACGATCGAACAGGTCGAACTCGCCACACTCGAGTACGTGTGGTGGTGGAACAACCAACGCCTGCACGGGGAGCTCGACATGAGGACCCCGCTCGAGGTCGAGGCGGCGTACTACGCTGCCCAAGAATCATCCCGGCCGGCACTCGCTGGCCAAGGGAACGCATAGGAACAAAACCCAGTGCGATTCACTTCGCCTCGGTCAGGGTGCGCAGCCTGCGCGCCTCGGCCTGGGTCAAGCCGTCGCCGCACCAGTGCGCGGCCTCACGAAGGCTCATGCCCTCGACGTCAACCATCTGCCGCAGGGCCCTGCCTGCACGCTGCTCGAAGTCGCGGACGACCGCATCCCGCTCACCGAGCGAGATCATGACCTCCTCGCCGAGCGCGCTGAGCCTCTTCTCCCTGGCCTTGCGGTCCTGCCGCAGCCGCGCCTGAGCTTCCTTGGCTTCCCGCCGAACTCTCATCCGGACCGACTGAGACCCCATCGCAGATCCTTCCTCGTTCTTCCTCGGTCACCCTCTAAAGCCGTCCCGACCCCGCCCAGCGTTCACCCCAGCACCGACAACTTCCGTCGAGCCTTCAACCGTCCCTCGACCCTGACCCCGAACTCCCGAATCCACCGCCGCCCCGACCCGATCCGAGAACGCACTCTCCGTTCCCACTCAAAACCACCGAAAACCAAGTGCCACACACCTCTTGCATTGACCGGTCAAGCGTGACAAATCCCGGCTGCCGGGACTGGTCATGGCGAGTGATTTTCCAGGCCAGGGACGCTCTCCGAACGCTGCTCCTGGGGGCCCGCCGCGAAGCGTCTCAGGGCTATGGCGGCGTTCGTGCAGGTGGGCGATGCCTCTCTTGCCGCCCGGGCGATAGGCGGGCTATTGTCATGATAGACGGGCGAGCCAGGAGGTCTCGATGGACGATCAGGACCGGATACCGCGGAGCCTGTCAGCGCTGTCGTTGATCACCTCGGGGGTGGGCCTGGTCCGGCCCGAGGAACAGGTGCTGGACGCGATGCTCGACGGCTGGGAACGGCAGATGCTCGCCCGGAACCTCTCCGTGGTCACAGTCCGCAACCGGCGTGCGCAGGTGCGCGCGTTCGTTGAGCATTCCAACGAGTACCCGTGGACCTGGATGCCCCGCCACGCCGATGAGTGGTTCGCCGATCTGCGGTCGGTGAAAGGCCTTGCCCTGTCCACGATCCGGAACTACCAGGTCGGGTTGCGGATCTTCGGGGAGTACGTCACCGACCCTGCCTACGAGTGGCCGCTGGTGTGCCAGGAACGGTTCGACGCGTTCCCCACGCAGGTCCTCAACGAGGTGAACAGCGCAGCGCACGTGGCCGACTACGAGGGGCTGCCGACCCGCCGGGCGTTCACCCTCGCCGAGCTGGAGTCACTGTTCGCGCACGTCGACGCGACCGCGATGGACCGGGCCGCCCGCGGCACCAAAGGGTGGGCCTCGGTGTTCCGGGACGGGGTGATCTTCAAGCTCGCCTACGGGTACGGGATGCGGCGCAATGAGGTCCGCATGCTCGACGTCACCGACTTCTCGCCCAACCCGCACGCCCCGGAGTTCGGCGCTTTCGGGGTCCTTCTTATCCGTCACGGTAAGGCCCAGCGGGGCTCAGCCCCCAAACGGCGCAGCGTGCTCACGGTGTGGCCCTGGACGGTGGACGTGGTCCAGCAGTACCTGCAGGAGGCCCGGCCCCTGCTGCACACCAACGGCGGCGACGCCCTGTTTCCTACCGAGCGGGGCGAGCGGATCGCTGGGGAGGTCCTGTCCCGGCGGCTGCGCGCCTACTGCGACGAGCTGGGTCTGGACCCGGCGTTGACCTTCCACTCCCTGCGCCGCTCCTACGTCACGACGTTGATGGAGCAAGGTTTCGAGCTGAGATTCGTCCAGGACCAGGTCGGGCACGACTACGGCTCGACCACGAGCCTGTACACCTGCGTGTCCTCCGACTTCCGCGTCCGCACCCTGCGCCGCGCCCTGGACGCCGATATCGCCCAAGCCCTGGCCCGCACCCCCACCGAGAAAACTCTGGAAGGAACCCGCTGATGGCCCAGCTGTGGAACACGACCTACACCTGGCGACTGCGCGCACTGATGGCCGAGCGCGGCATGTACATGACCACCGACATCATCCCGCACCTGGCCGAGCACGGGATCAACCTGTCCAGCTCCCAGGCCCACCGCCTGGTCACCGGCACCCCCGAACGGCTCAATCTGCACGTTCTGTCCGCGCTCTGCCACATCCTGGGCGTGACCTCCGACGAGCTCATCAACAGCCAGACCCACCTCATCGGTGTCCGCCCCAAGGCCGTCGGCGACCCCCGCCCCCGCCGTAACCAGACCAGTCCACCAGTGCGCCCGGTCCACGTCCGGCTGACCACCACGGACACACCCGAGCAGAGGTGAACCAGCAGGCCCGCCCCGACAGTTCGTGTGCCCGCTGCGCCCGCCCGCTCCGGCCACCAGCACCCCCGGGCTCGACCACCAGCAGCCGCCGGCCAGGGTTCGTGGTCGCTGTCCGGAACTGGCCCGAGGGTCCGGTCTGCTCCGGCTGCTACGCCAAGGCCCGCGAGACCTACGGAACCTGCCCCGGATGCGGCACCCACCGGCTTCTGCCTGGACTGGACCAAGGACGCACGGTGTGCACCGACTGCGCCGGCGGCATCGGCAACTTCACCTGCGCCCGGTGCGGACAGGAAGGATGGAATCACTACAAGAACACCTGCGGACGGTGCGTGCTGACAGACCGGTTGACCGCCGCCCTTGACGACGGCACCGGCACCGTGGCCCCCGCCCTGCAACCGCTGCTGGAGCACCTGGTGGCCATGCCCCGCCCCCGCACCGGGATCCTGTGGCTCACCAAACCACACACCACCAGGTTGCTCGGCGCCCTGGCCACCGGCCAGGTCGACCTCACCCACGACGGTCTGGCCACGCTCCAGCCTTACCGCGCGGTCGCGCACCTGCGCCAGCTTCTCATCGCCGCCGGCGTCCTGCCCGAGGTCGACCCAACCCTGCGCCGCGTCCAGGAATGGACCACCGTCTACCTGAACGATCAGGTCGACCCCGACGTGCGGCCCGTGCTGGAACGCTACGCCCGCTGGCAGCTCCATCGGCGACTACGCCAAGACGCCGACCGGGCAATGCTGCACCCCTACCGAGACCAGAACACCCGCGTCGCGCTACGACAGACCAACGCCTTCCTCACCTGGCTGCGAGGCCAGGAGCAGAACCTGGACACACTCACCCAGGACGATCTGGACCGCTGGGTCAGCGACCACAAGCAATGGCAGCGCGCCCCGGTAGCAGCCTTCCTGGCCTGGGCGGCCCGTCGTGGCCTGGCCCCGCCCCTGCGCATCACGCCCAGCGTGCACCAGCAGATCCGACCCATCAGCCAGGCCGACCGCCTGGACTGGCTGCGCCGCGCCGCCCTGGACGACTCCCTCGACCACCGCGACCGGGTCGTTCTCGCACTGATGCTCCTCTACGCCCAACCCCTGGGTCGCCTCGCACAGCTGCGCACCAAAGACATCACCCGCGACGAGGACGCAGCGGTCAAGATCCACCTGGGTACACCACCAGCCCCCGTCCCAGCCCCCTTCGACCAGCTCCTCACCGACTACCTCACCACTCACCGTTCCCCCACCGCCGCAAACCCCGACAGCCACTGGCTGTTCCCTGGCCGACGCGGCACCCAGCCCGTGCACCCCACCACCCTGCGACTACGCCTCGAACACCTCGGCCTTCAACCCCGGGCAGCCCGTGCCAGCACCCTGTCCCGTCTGACCCTCCAAGCGCCCCCAGCCATCGTCAGCCAGATGCTCGGCTACCACATCAACACCACCGAACGCCGCGCCCAAGAAGCCGGCAGCACCTGGGCCCGATACCCCAGCACCCGCGAAAGCAGCGGATGAGGCCCATCCCTCCTGT
>NZ_JAFEJG010000003.1 GCF_016888335.1 Janibacter endophyticus | reverse complement strand
CAACATCCTGGTTGTCTAAGCAACGCCACATCCTTTTCCACTTAACAAATACTTTGGGACCTTAGCTGGTGGTCTGGGCTGTTTCCCTCTTGACTACGGATCTTATCACTCGCAGTCTGACTCCCAAGAATAAGTATTTGGCATTCGGAGTTTGACTGAATTCGGTAACCCGTTGGGGGCCCCTAGTCCAATCAGTGCTCTACCTCCAATACTCTCATCTTGAGGCTAGCCCTAAAGCTATTTCGGAGAGAACCAGCTATCTCCAGGTTCGATTGGAATTTCTCCGCTACCCACACCTCATCCCCGCACTTTTCAACGTGCGTGGGTTCGGGCCTCCATTCAGTGTTACCTGAACTTCACCCTGGACATGGGTAGATCACCTGGTTTCGGGTCTACGACCACATACTCATTCGCCCTATTCAGACTCGCTTTCGCTGCGGCTCCGTCTTCTCAACTTAACCTTGCATGGAATCGTAACTCGCCGGTTCATTCTACAAAAGGCACGCCATTACCCATTAACGGGCTCTAACTA
>NZ_JAFEJG010000002.1 GCF_016888335.1 Janibacter endophyticus | reverse complement strand
ACCCTTTAAAGAGTGCGTAATAGCTCACTGGTCAAGTGATCCTGCGCCGAAAATTTCCGGGGCTAAAACGTACTACCGAAGCTACGGCATCAATTATGATGGGTAGGGGAGCTTCGTATGCAGGCTGAAGCATGACCGTAAGGACATGTGGACAGTATACGAGTGAGAATGTTGGCATGAGTAGCGAGACGTGAGTGAGAATCTCACGGGCCGTAAACCCAAGGTTTCCAGGGGAAGGTTCGTCCGCCCTGGGTTAGTCGGGACCTAAGCCGAGGCCGAAAGGCGTAGGTGATGGACAATTGGTTGATATTCCAATACCACTATTATCGTTATTATCGATGGTGTGACGGAGAAGGATAGGATGTGCTAGCGATTGGAAATGCTAGTCTAAGCATTTAGGGAGTTAAGGTAGGCAAATCCGCTTTAACAATTCTGAGGTGTGATGGGGAAGGTCATTTAGACCGAAGTATCTGATTCCATGCTTCCAAGAAAAGCATCTAGAGAGAGAAGTAGTGCCCGTACCGCAAACCGACACAGGTAGATGAGGAGAGAATCCTAAGGCCATCGGAAGAATTGCAGTTAAGGAACTAGGCAAATTGACCCCGTAAGTTAGC
>NZ_JAFEJG010000001.1 GCF_016888335.1 Janibacter endophyticus | reverse complement strand
GGGACTGTCCGCCAAACGGTGTTTCTGGCCTGACACGCCGGCTCAGCTGGCGGGGAAGGTCATGTGATGACCGAGAAGATCACGAGCGTGAGCTCGATGCCGAAGAAGGTGAAGAAGACGACCTCGCGCAGCGAGGCCGAGCAGGCTGCGGTCCGGGAGCTGGTCAAGGCCGCCCGAGCCCGTGGTGAGGACCTGACCGGCCCGGACGGGCTGCTCAAATCAATCACCGCCACCGTCCTGGAGACAGCCCTGGAAGAGGAGCTGACCGAGCACCTCGGCCACGAGAAGCACCGGGTACCCACCGCGGAGAACGGCAACATCCGCAACGGCACCCGACCCAAGACGGTGCTGACCGACGCCGCCGGAGAGGTGACGATCGCGGTCCCCCGGGACCGGGCCGGCACGTTCGAACCGGTGATCGTCAAGAAGCGACAGCGGCGCCTCTCGGACGTGGACGCGGTCGCGATCAGCCTGTTCGCCAAGGGCCTGACGACCGGTGAGATCAGCGCGCACTTCCACGAGGTGTACGGCGCCTCCATCAGCAAGGACACGGTCTCGAGGATCACGGACAAGGTGCTCGAGGAGATGGCCGCCTGGTCCTCCCGGCCGCTGCAACCGGTGTACGCGGCCATCTTCATCGACGCGATCTACGTCAAGGTTCGCGACGGGCAGGTCGGCAACCAACCCTTCTACGCCGCGATCGGCGTCGACCTGAACGGCCGGCGAGACGTCCTGGGCCTGTGGGCCGGGCAGGGAGGTGGTGAGTCGGCGAAGTTCTGGATGAACGTGCTGGCGGACCTGAAGAACCGCGGCGTGCGCGACGTGTTCTTCATCGTCTGCGACGGCCTCAAAGGACTGCCCGACAGCGTGAACGCCGTCTTCCCCCAGGCGATCGTGCAGGCCTGCGTGATCCACCTCATCCGGGCGACGCTGCGCTACGCCTCGCGGAAATACTGGGACCAGCTGGCCAAGGACCTGCGCCGCATCTACACCGCACCCTCGGTCGAGGCAGCATGGGCGGCGTTCGAGGAGCTGGAGGAGAAATGGGGCAAGCCCTACCCGGCCATCCCCAAGATGTGGAGAGCGGCGTGGGAGGAGTTCATCCCCTTCCTGGCCTACGACGTGGAGATCCGCCGGGTGCTGTTCTCCACCAACGCCATCGAGTCCCTGCACGCCAGGTACCGGCGCGCGGTCACCGTGCGCGGGCACTTTCCGACCGAGCAGGCCGCCCTCAAGTGCCTGTACCTGGTCACCAGGGGCCTGGACCCCAAGGGCACCGGCCAGGCACGATGGACCATGCGGTGGAAGCCCGCGCTCAACGCTTTCGCCGTCACCTTCGCCGACCGCATGCCGGCCGCGGAGAACCTCTGAGATGAACGCCGGAAACACCGTTCATCGGACAGACCC